>NZ_JAMXEX010000005.1:237145-239779 GCF_025370775.1 Ancylothrix sp. D3o
ACCGACAAATAACGCACCCGTAACTGGCACAACAATAACATCACAAATAGCAACAGAAAATAGTGCCTTTCAATTTCAGATACCGGGAAATAGTTTTAGCGATACTGATGGAGATACACTCAGCTATAGCGTTAAACTAAGCAATGGAAATAATTTGCCTTCGTGGCTACAATTTGATGCAGCAACTAAGACATTTAGTGGCACACCGGCAGCTACAGATACCGGCACACTTTCGTTAATAGTTAGTGTTAGTGATGGTAAAGGTGGAACGGCAAATCAAAACTTTGATATTGTCATAAATGCTGCATCACCAGAAGCGCCATTTGTAGAAACTCCTATCGCCGATAAAAATGATGTTCTAGCCGGCACTCCCTTTAGCTACACCATTCCTGCGGGAACATTTACAGATCCGCAAAATGACACCTTAACTTATACTGCTACCTTAGCAGATGGAACACCGTTACCAGCATGGCTGACATTTAACGCCAACACCGGCACTTTTTCTGGTACTCCAACAAATGCTAATGCCGGCACTTTAGGAATTAAAATTACCGCCACAGATCCAACGGGAAATGCCATCAGTGATGAGTTTAATTTAACAGTAAATGCTGTTAATAATCCTCCAGTTGGCGCTACTCTTAGCACTCAAAGTGTAACTCAAGATACAGCCTTTAATTTTGCCATACCAGCCGGCACTTTTAGCGATGCAGATGCAGGCGATACTTTAACTTACACGGCGACTCTTGCAGATGGAAGTGTATTACCTTCTTGGTTGATATTTAATGCTGCAACTAATACATTTTCTGGAACGCCGGCTAATGGTAATGTTGGTACTATCAGTGTAAAAGTGACTGCAACAGACACAGGTAATACTTCAGTATCAAGTAACTTTGATATTGTGGTAGCTAATGTTAATGATGCGCCAACAAGTACCTTAATAACCCCTCAAACTGCAACTGAAGATACAGCATTTAATTTTGTCATTCCAGCCGACACTTTTACAGATCCAGATGTCGGAGATAGCTTAACTTATACCGCAACTCAAGCTGATGGAACAGCATTACCTTCTTGGTTGATATTTGATGCTGCAACTAATACATTTTCTGGAACGCCGGCTAATGGTAATGTTGGCACATTGTCTGTAAAAGTCACAGCAACAGATGCCAGTAATGCTGAAGTATCAAGTAACTTTGATATTGTGGTAGCTAATGCCAATGATGCACCGGCAAGTACCTTAATAAGCAATCAAACTGCAACGGAAGATACAGGATTTAACTTCACTATTCCCGTCGGCACTTTTAGTGATCCAGATGTAGGAGATCCCTTAACTTATACGGCAAGTTTGGCTGATGGAAACCCCTTACCTTCTTGGTTGACATTTAATGCAGCTTCTCAGACATTTAGTGGAACGCCACTCAACGGAAATGTGGGGACTATCAGTGTAAAAGTGACAGCAACAGATGCAGGTAATGCTGAAGTATCAAGCAACTTTGATATTGTGGTGGCTAACGTTAATGATGCGCCAACTTTAACAGCAACTCCAGTGACTCTCACTGCTATTGATGAAGATCCAACGACAAATAACGGGGATGCAGTTGATATTATTGGCATAACATCACTTATTAATGATGTGGATGCCGGTGCTGTAAAAGGTATTGCTGTAACAGGTGTAAATAATACTAATGGGAAATGGCAATACAGCACGGATAGTGGTACTAACTGGAATGATTTTTCTGCTACTACTGGAAGCACTGTAGATATTTCAACAACAGCACGACTTTTAACGGCTGCTGCTACTAATAAAATTCGATTTGTTCCGAATTTAAATTATAACGGCAGTGCAGGAAATATTACTTTTCGTGCTTGGGATACGACTACGGGAACAAATGGAGGTGTAGCTGATACTTCCACAGGTGGAACAACGGCATTTAGTAGCACTACAAATACGGCAAGTTTGACTGTTAATGCTGTTAATGATGCGCCGGTGGCTGTGGCTGATACCTTCTCATTTTTGTTGAGGACAGAAGTAGAAATTCCGGTAACAACTTTAGTGGCAAATGATACCGATGTAGAAAACAATACCTTGACAGTAACAGGTGTTTCTAATCCAACAAACGGCACTGTATCTTTGAATGCAGGGGTGGTAAAATTCACTCCCACAACTACAGGTAACGCTTCATTTACCTACACGATATCAGATGGAAATGGGGGGACTGCCGAAGCAAGCGTGAACCTGACTTCTGTTAATGCTGTGAATTTGAGTAATATTGTATCGGGGACGGGGTTGCCATTGGGTGCCGGTGGTTTTGTGATCAATGGTGAGGCGGCTGGTGATCAGAGCGGCAGGAGTGTCAGCAGTGCAGGAGATGTCAACGGTGATGGTTTGGCTGATTTAATTGTTGGTGCTTTTCGTGCTGATCCTTCTTCTCGTACTGATGCCGGCAAGTCTTACGTTGTGTTTGGTAAAACAAACAATACAGCAATTGATTTAAGTTCTCTCGGTACTGGTGGTTTTATCATTAATGGTGAGGCGGCTAGTGATCAGAGCGGCATATCAGTCAGCAGTGCAGGAGATGTCAACGGTGATGGTTTGGCTGATTTAATTGTTGGTGCACGCTATGCTGATACTGCTCC